>NZ_JAPCJC010000006.1:0-38246 GCF_027707805.1 Aeromonas sp. QDB20
GGAGCGGGAAACGAGACTCGAACTCGCGACCCCGACCTTGGCAAGGTCGTGCTCTACCAACTGAGCTATTCCCGCATTACTGCTTGTGTGCCAGTTGCCTGACAACGAGGCGCATTATACGTACCCCGAGCAGAGGCACAACCCTTTTTTCTCACTTTCAGCCCTTTCTCGTGCTGTTTGCTCAGGGTTTAGACGGCTTGCCCAAAAAAAACGCGCCAGGCTGTGACCCAGCAGGCGAATTCAAGATAAAGTCATTGAAATGATTAGCCTTTAATCAGAGACTTGCGGCGGTTAGTAACCGGATTCTCAATTGAAAATCTCCCGATGAAATGGATCTTCAAGCCTCGTGGACTCAGGCCGCAGCTGATGCTGGCATTTTTTATGCTGGCCATGGTGCCCTTCCTGGTTGTCACCCTGTTTTTCCTCTATAGCCACGGCAAGGATCTCACCACCCAGACCTCCAACCATCTGGTTTCCGTTCGCAACATCAAGAAAAGCCAGCTGGAAGATTACTTCGGCAACCTAAAACAGCAGATCATCAACTTTTCCCAGCAGGATTTTGCCGGCAACAGTATCGGTCGCTTCTACGGCTTCACCGGCGCCTTCGAGAAACTCGGCACCACGCCGCAAGAAGCCCGCGCCCGCGCCCAGGCCCGCTATGTGCCGGGCTCCTGGGATCAGCTGCAAAAGCCCGACAACACCCCCGACATAGAACCCTCCATCAGTGCCCTGATCCTGGCGGACGAGATGTATGGCCGGGTGCATCAGCGCTTTCACCGCGGCTACGCCGACATGGTGCGCAAGTCCAACTACAGCGACATCTTCCTGATCGATCTCAACGGCGACGTGGTCTATTCGGTCACCAAGCGCGCCAACTTCGCCACCAACCTGCTCTCCGGCCCCTACCAATCGAGTGGTCTGGGCCAGACCTTCGCCAAGATCAAGCGGCGCCTCGACGGAGGCCAGAAGCCGCAACAGATCTTCGAGTTCACCGATTTTGGCCGCAACGAGCTGACCGGCCAGGTGGTCGCCTACATGGCCGCCCCCGTGATGCAGTACGACTATGTGCGCGGCGTGGTGATCTTCGAGCTGCTGCCGGACAAGCTCAACCAGATCATGGCGGAGCGGGAGGGGCTCGGTGCAACCGGTGAGACCATTCTCATCGGCCCGGACAAGCGGATGCGCGCCAACGCCTGGCTGGCTCCCGAATTCAGCGTGGAGAACAGCTTCAGCCCCAACTTCCGGCCACTGCAGACGCCGCTGGTGGTCAAGGCGCTCTCCGGCGAGCAGGGGGTCGGGCTGTTTCGCTCCTACCACGAGGACGAGGTGCTGGCGGCCTACACCCAGGTGAAAGTGTTCGACACCGAGTGGGCCTTCATCGCCGAGATCTCCACCAGCGAGGCCTATCGCCCCATCCGCCAGCTGGAGACCCTGGTGATCCTGTTGGGGGCCGGCTCATTGTTGCTGCTGATCCTCTTCTCCCGCTGGCTCTCCCACTCCATCACGGCGCCGCTGCGCTCCCTCACCGCCGCCGCCGAACAAGTGGCCGATGGCGCCCTGGATCACCCCATCGCCATCGCCCGCACCGATGACGACATCGACCGGCTCGCCCAGGCGTTTCGCCACATGCAGCGCTCGGTGAAGGACAAGATCGAGCTCATCGAGCGCCAGACCCAGGAGCTGCAGCAGCAGGTCAAGCTGACCCACAAGCAGAACCTCAGCCTGCAGCAGGCGGACAAGCTCAAGGATGAGCTGCTGGCCAACACCTCCCACGAGCTGCGCACCCCCATCCACGGCATCAAGGGGATGGCCGAGTCCATGCTCGCCAGCCAGCAGGACTTGACCGAAGGGCAGCAGAAACAGCTGGGGCTCATCATCAAGAGTGCCGACGGCCTGGCGCGGCTGGTGGACGATCTCCTCGACTACCACCAGATGCGCTACGGCCAGCTGGAGATCCACCCCCAGCCTGTCTCCTCCAAGGGGGTCATCCGGCTGGTGCTGGATCTCTGCCAGCACCTGGTGCAGGCCAAACCCCTCACCCTGGTGGACAAAACCCCGGCCGAGCTGCCGCATGTGCTGGCGGACGAGCAGCGGCTCGAACAGGTGCTCTACAACCTGGTGGGCAACGCCATCAAGTACACGCCGCAGGGCAAGGTGGTGCTGAGCGCCCTGGTGGAGGGCAACTTCCTGCACATCCGGGTGACCGACACCGGCATCGGCATCGCCAGGGATCACCTGGAGCACATCTTCGAGCCGCTGGTGCAGATGAGCCCTGAGGTGAGCAAGCAGGGGGCCGGCCTCGGCCTCTCCATCACCCGCCAGCTGGTGCACCTGATGGGGGGCGAGCTGTTCGTGGAGAGCGAGCCGAGCGTCGGCTCCACCTTCGCCTTCACCCTGCCGCTCGCCAGCGGCAAGGCGGGCAGTCTGACCCTCGACAGCCGCCAGATCGAGCATCAGCTGGTGCGCCAGCAGCCGCTCGCCCTGCCGGAGTGGGAGAGCGATGACCTCCCCCCGCCGCCCGAGGATGCACCCCTCATCCTGGTGGTGGACGACGAGCCCATCAATTTGCACATACTGCGCCACCTGCTGCAGCCCTGCGGTTATCGCATCCTGCCCAGCAGCGACGGCCACGACGCGCTGGCCAAGCTGGCCCAGGAGCCGGTCGACCTCATCCTGCTGGACGTGATGATGCCCACCCTCTCCGGCTTTGACGTCTGCCGCCGGCTGCGGGAGCAGCATCCCAAGGAGAAGCTGCCGGTGCTGCTGCTCACCGCCCTCAACCAGCCCAAGGATATCGAGGAGGGTTTCAACGCCGGCGCCAACGACTATCTGGTGAAACCCTTCTGCAAGGAGGAGCTGTTCGCCCGGGTCAAGGCCCTGCTGGAGGCGAGCGCCGGACGCGCCTCTCTGGTGGAGAACCGCTTGCTCAAGCAGGAGATAGAGCACCGGCTGGTGCTGCAGGAGCAGCTGCATCAGGATCAGCAGCGGCTGCTGGCCCTGCTAGGCGAGGGGGCCGACCCCATGGTGTTCATCGATGATCAGGGCACGGTGCTGTTCGCCTCGCGGGTGCTGGCTCGCCTGCTGGGCCAGGAGCCGGAAGCCATGGAGGGGCAGCCGCTGGACGACTGGCTGGCCAGTCCGCTGGCCAGCCAGTGGCCCGGGCTGCAGGCCGGCCAGGAGCAGTCGCTGGCGTTTCTGGTGGCGGGCCAGAGAGACGAGCTCAACGCCCGCGCCCTGCCCATCAGTCTGGGGGGCCAGGCCGCCTATGCACTGGCCCTCAGCACAGAGTCGCGGCCCGACGAAAACCGGGTGATGGCGCTGGAGAATGCCCTCAAGAGCCTGTCGCGCCAGGCCATCATCGAGGATGGCCAGCTGCTGGGCGAGCTGAGCCGGCTAGGGGGAGAGTTCCGCTCGCTCGCCGACGATCTCATCCGCCAGCAGGATGACGAGCCATTGCGCCGCGCCCTGGTGGACACCATGCGGCTCACCCTGGATGCCTGGCAGCAGAGCACCGGCAAGGGCAAGATAATGCTGGCGGAGAAGAGCAAGCTGTGGCGGGTCTACATGGACCGCTCCAGCCCGCAGACCCGCACCCTCGACAAGTACCTGAGCCTGGACACCCTGCCCAAGGCGCCGCGCTGGAAGACGGTGGTCGCCACCGCCGAATACGTGCTCAGCCACGGCCCGCTCAACGAGGCCCAGCGCCAGCAGCTGCACCACAGCGCCCAGACCCTGCGCCAGCTCGCCACCCGCAAGAGCTAGCGCATCCCCTCCCCATCTCCAATCTGGGCCCTGGCTCACACTTGGCGGGGCGGTTTTTTTTTGTGCAAAATTAAGCCCGCTCACCACGTCAAAACGAGAGCCGATCCAATTCACACAATTGTCATGAGGGGCAGATTGACGGGGACTTATTACGTCAGAGCAATTAACATAACCTCATGATTTAAATCGAGTTAAAAGCCATTTTGACGAAATTGACGTGATGGCGCCGATTTTTACGATATCGACGATCTGAACAGTTGTTGTTTTCCTGTTAACTCTGCTTTGCTAGGGACGTTGGATGACACAACTACAAGGGTGAAAAACCTGACCAACATTGAGGGCCGACCTCCCCAGCATGCGAAGTCGGTGCTCAAATCCAAACAAGGAATATAAATAAGAAAGGAAATAATATGCTTGCCAAAGTATCCAAAATCTCTACTGCTGTAATGCTGGGCACCATGATGCTTGCCGGCGCTGCCGGCAACGCCATGGCGGCGGACAACAAGACGGTGCTGACCCTGGTCGCACAACAGGAAACCGCGTGGGTCAAGAACTTCAACCCCTTCCTGCAGGCGGGCCTGCTGCACACCACCCGTCACTTCATCTATGAACCCCTGGTGATCTTCAACGATATGCAGGGCGGCAAGCCCGTCTATCGTCTGGCCACCCACTTCGAGTTCAGCAAGGACCTCAAGTCCGTCACCTTCGATCTGCGTGACGGGGTGAAGTGGTCGGACGGTCAGCCCTTTACCGCCGATGACGTCCTCTTCTCCTTCAACCTGGTCAAGGCCAACAAGGCGCTGGACGAGCGCTCAATCTGGACCCAGATCAAGAGCGTCGAGAAGCTGGCTCCCAACAAGATCAAGTTCGACCTGACCGACGTCAACACCAACGTGGTGAACGACCTGGTGCTGGTGCCCATCGTACCGGAGCATCAGTGGAAATCGGTGAAAGACCCGGTCGCCTTCACCAACGACAAGCCGGTCGGCACCGGTCCCTTCACCGAAGTGGACAACTTCTCCGCCCAGCTCTACACCCAGTGCCGCAACCCGCACTACTGGGACAACGCCAACCTCTCCATCGACTGCCTGCGCATGCCGCAGATGGCCACCAACGACCAGGTATTGGCCGCGGTGATGAAGGGTGACGTGGACTGGTTCGGCTCCTTCGTACCGGACATCGAGCGCCTCTACGTCGGCAACGATCCCAAGAACAACAAATACTGGTTCCCGGCCTCCGGCACGGTGGCGTTCAACGTCAACTTCCAGGCCAAGAAACCGGGCAACCACGAAGCCTTCAACGACGTCAACTTCCGCCGCGCCTTCTCCATGGCGATGGACCGCCAGTCCATGGTGGACATCGCGGGCTACGGCTACCCGACCGTCAACGAGTACCCGTCAGGGCTCGGCAAGGCGTTCGACTCCTGGAACAACCCGGAAGTGGACAAGAAGTACGGCAAGTACAACAAGTTCGATCTGGAAGGCGCCAAGGCCCTGCTGAAACAGGCCGGCTACAAGGATTGTGACGGCGACAAGTTCCTCGACACCCCCACCTGCCAGAAGATCGAGTTCAAGGTGCTGGTACCGAACGGCTGGACCGACTGGGTCAACACCGCCCAGATCGGCGTGGAAGGGCTGCAGGCACTGGGCCTGAACGCCAAGACCGCCACCCCGGAAGCCACCGTCTGGACCGAAAACCTGATCACCGGTGACTTCGACGTCGCCCTGCAGGGTTACTTTGCCGGTGCCAACCCGCACAAGTACTTCGAGACCGCCTTCCACTCCCGCAACATGGGTGAGCGCGGCAACCGCTTTGCGGCGCCCCGCTACAAGGATCCGGCGCTGGACAAGCTGATCGACGACTTCACCCAGACCGCCGATGCCGCCAAGCAGAAGGAGATCATGTTCGAGATCCAGGACAGGGTCGGTGCCAACCAGACCATCATCCCGGTGTTCAACAACCCGACCTGGTACGAATACAGCACCAAGCGTTTCCACGGCTGGTTCAGTGCCGACAATCCGGTCGCCAAGCCGCAGGTTCACCCGGACACCCCGGAGCGTCTGCTGCACGTGTTGTCACTCAAGCCGAACAGCTAATCAATCCCGGCCCCCTGCGGGGGGCCCTCTTCCCCGCCCATTCCCCTTATCTCCCGGCTCTGCCGGGGTTGGGGTAACTATGCCCGGCGCGGGGCGGACCAGCAGTAAAAGGTATCATCATGGGATTCATACTGAGACGCTTTTCCTTCTATCTGGTCGCCTTTCTGGTGGCCGCCACCATCAACTTCCTGCTGCCCAGAGCCATGCCGGGAGACCCCGTCTCCGTCATGTTTGCCCGGGCCGGCGCCATGATGGAACCCGCCGCGCTGGAGGCCCTCAAGGCCACCTTCGGTTTCGTGGACGGCCCCATCGGCACCCAGTTTCTCACCTATGTGAAGAGCGTCTTCACCTGGGATCTCGGCACCTCGGTGCGCTACTACCCCCAACCGGTCGCCGACGTACTCGGCCGCGCCATCGGCTGGACCCTGTTTCTGGTGGGCACCTCCACCATCCTGAGCTTCTCCATCGGTTCCATCGTCGGCATCTTCGCCGCCTGGCACCGGGGCGGTCGCCTCGACAGCATCCTCTCCCCGCTCACCCTGGTGATGCAGGCCATTCCGCCTGTGGTCATCTCGCTGCTGGCGCTCTTCCTGTTCGGGGTGAGCCTGGAGTGGCTGCCCATCGGCTACGCCTACAGCCCGGAGATCACCCCCGACTGGGGCTGGGAGCACATCAAGAGCATCCTGACCCACGCCATCATGCCGGTGGGCACCCTGGCCATGGTGCAGGTGGGGGGCTTTCTCATCACCATGCGCAACAACATGATCAACCTGCTCGGCGAGGACTACATCACCATGGCCAAGGCCAAGGGGCTCTCCAGCAACCGGGTGATCTTCAACTACGGCGCCCGCAACGCCATCCTGCCGAGTGTCACCGCCCTCTCCATGGCGCTCGGTTTCGTCATCGGTGGATCCCTCATCACCGAGGTGATCTTCAACTATCCCGGCCTGGGCCTGACCCTCTATCAGGGCATTCTGGCCCGCGACTACCCGCTCATTCAGGGGCAGCTGCTCATCATGACCATCACCATGCTCAGCTTCAACTTCCTGGCCGACGTGCTCTACGTCTTCCTGGATCCCCGTCTGCGTACCGGAGGCAAATAAGATGCGCATGCCGACTATTCTGAAAATCCTGCTGGGCAACAAGAAGGCCGCCTGCGGCCTCTTCATCGTGGTCAGCTTCGTGCTGATGGCCCTGTTCGCCCCCATTCTGGCAGGCAACGAACCGACCAAGCGGGTGGCCCGCCCCCACCAGCCCCCCAGCACCGAGTTCGTGATGGGCACCACCCGCATGGGCCACGACATCTGGGCCCAGTTCACCAACGGCGCCCGCATCTCCCTGATGGTGGGCTTCAGCGCGGGCCTGCTGGTGTGCGCCCTCGCCGTCGCCATCGGCATCACCGCCGGCTATTTCGGCGGCCTGGTGGACGAGTGCCTCACCTTCCTGATGAACGTGGTGCTGGTGATCCCCAACCTCCCTCTATTGCTGGTGCTGGCCAGCTTTATCGGGGAGGCGTCACCGGCGGTGATCGCCCTCATCATAGGCTTTACCTCCTGGGCCTATGGCGCGCGGGTCATCCGCGCCCAGACCCTGGCCCTGCGCGAGAAAGAGTTCGTCATCGCCGCCGAGGTGCTGGGTGAGCCGGCCTGGCGCATCATCCTGGTGGAGATATTGCCGAACCTCATCTCCATCATCGGTGTGAGCTTCATCGGCTCCATCATCTACGCCATCGTCACCGAGGCGACCCTGGAGTTCCTGGGCCTCGGCGACCCCACAGTCGTGAGCTGGGGCATCATGCTCTACAACGCCCAGACCTCCAGCGCCATCCTGGTCGGCGCCTGGTGGGAGATCCTGGCCCCCTGCTTCGCCATCGCAACGCTCGGTGCCGGCCTGGCCCTGCTCAACTTTGCCATCGACGAAATCGCCAACCCGCAGCTGCGCTCCCACAAGGGGCTCAATCGCTGGAAGAAACTCGCCGCCCCCGTCACCACGCCGGTACCGGCCGTACAGGAGAAGACAGCATGAGATCGCAACAACCCCTGCTGTCGGTACGCAACCTCTGCGTCGACTACATCACCGAGAACGGCGACGTGCGCGCCGTCAACTCGGTCAGCTTCGACATCGCCCCCGGTGAAGTGTTCGGCCTGGCCGGCGAGTCGGGCTGCGGCAAGTCCACCGTCGCCTTCTCGGTGGCGCGGCTGCACAAGCCGCCCGCCTACATCAGCGGCGGCGAGATCCTGTTCAAGGGGGAGAACATCCTCCACTACGGCGATGAGCGGCTGCGCAGCTACCGCTGGCAGCAGGTGTCGGTGGTGTTCCAGTCCGCCATGAATGCGCTCAACCCCGTGCTGCGCATGGAGGAGCAGTTCTGCGACGTGCTGCTGGCCCACAACCCGGGGCTGACCCGCTATGAGGCGATCAAGCGCGCCCAGGAGCTGCTCGCCATCGTCGACATCCACCCGAGCCGGCTCAAGGATTACCCGCACCAGTTCTCCGGCGGCATGCGCCAGCGGCTGGTGATCGCCATCGCCATGGCGCTCAATCCCGAGCTGCTCATCATGGACGAGCCGACCACGGCGCTCGATGTGGTGGTACAGCGGGAGATCCTGCAGAAGGTCTATGCGCTCAAAGAGAAGTTCAACTTCTCCATCCTCTTCATCACCCACGACCTCTCGCTGATGGTCGAGTTCTGCGATCGCATCGGCATCATGTACGCCGGTGAACTGGTTGAAGTGGCCCCGTCCAAGGCGATCCTGACCGCGCCGCTGCACCCCTATACCAGGGGGCTCGGCAACTCCTTCCCGCCTCTGCACGGGCCGAAGAAGGTGCTGGAGGGGATCCCGGGAACCCCGCTCAACTTGCTGGAGGTGCCGGTGGGCTGCCGCTTTCAGGCCCGCTGCAACCGGGTGCACGAGCGCTGCCGTCAGCAATACACCAAGCTCGCCGAGATCCGCCCCGGCCAACAAACCGCCTGCCACCTCTATGAGGCGCAGGATGAGCAACAAGATCCCCTGATCTATCTGGACAAGGCCGCTGGCTGTTAAGGATGTCTGTCATGCAAATCGCCCAAACCGACGCCCCCATCATCGAAGTCCAGCACCTCTACAAGGACTTCCCCGTCAACTCCAACGCCATCAAGAGCGGCAAAATGCGGGCCCTCTCGGACATCACCTTCAACCTGCACCGGGGCCGCGCCCTGGCGGTGGTAGGGGAGTCCGGCTCCGGCAAGAGCACCATCGCCAAGATCATTGCCAAGATGTACAAGCTCTCCGGCGGCCGCATCCTCTATCGCGGCCGCGATCTGGAGGAGTTCAACAAGGGCACCGCCCTGCTCGACTACCGTCAGAGCGTGCAGATGGTGTGGCAAGATCCGTTCGGTTCGCTGAACCCGACCCACACCATCTACCACCACATCGCCCGCCCCCTGCTGCTGCACAGCAAGGTGATCTACAAGCGTGATCTGCCCGACATGGTCTATGGCCTGCTGGAGAAGGTGGGGCTCACTCCCGCCAAGGCGACCGCGGCCAAGTACCCGCACCAGCTCTCCGGCGGCCAGCGCCAGCGGGTCAACATCGCCCGCAACCTAGCGGTGGAGGCGGAAGTGGTGCTGGCGGACGAGCCCACCTCCATGCTCGACGTCTCCATTCGCATCGGCATCCTCAACCTGATGGAGCAGATGAAGGACGAACTCGGCGTCTCCATGCTCTACATCACCCACGACATCGCCACCGCCCGCTACGTGGCCGAGGATCTGGCGGTAATGTACGTCGGGCACATGGTGGAGTGGGGCGAGGTGGACGAGATCCTGCACCACCCCCAGCACCCTTACACCCAGCTGCTCATCTCGGCGGTACCCGACCCCGAGAAGAGCATCCACGCCGAGCTGGAGGGGGGCCGCAAGGGGGAGATCCCGCTCTGGACGCCGGAATCCTGCGGTTGCCCCTTCGCCGGGCGCTGCAATCAGGTGATGCCCCGCTGCAAGGAGACCCTGCCCCCCGTCAGCAAGCTCGCCGACAACCACTTCGTGCGCTGCTACCTCTACGAGTGAGGGTGAGCCTTGAACCGGCCGGACAGCACTGTCCGGCCATGCCTCGATACGGGGCGGCCATAGCCCCGTGATGTGCCTCACCGTCTGTCGGTGAACCACAGGAGTAATACCTCGATGGAACTCTTGATCAATCAGGTGGGTTACCCGTGTGACGGGGAGAAGATCGCCCTGCTGCAAGCCACCCCCGCCCATGATCTCGGCGGCTATGTCAGGCTGCAACGCCAGGGTGATGGCCAGATCCTGTTTGAAACCCCGCTGCAAGCGGCCGGCAGCGTCCCCGGCTGGCAGGGCCGTGCTTACTGGCGCGCCGACTTCTCGGCATTCCAAGAGCCAGGCCACTATCGGCTGGAGGCGATCACCGCCCAAGGCATTGTCCGCTCTACCCGCTTTGCCATCGGCCCCGATCTGCTGGCGAGCCGCTGCCTCTCCGACGTCATCCACTACTTCAAGGGACAGCGCGCCAGCGGCGCCTTCGATCGGGCCGACCGCAGCGCCCGTCTGTTTGGCACCGACCAGCACAAAGATGTGCACGGCGGCTGGTTCGATGCCAGCGGCGACATGAGCAAATACCTGAGCCACCTCTCCTACGCCAACTACCTCAACCCCCAGCAGACCCCCATGGTGGTCTGGGCCCTGCTCAAATGCCGGGAGCTCTTGGCTCCGCGCCGCGACATCGACGGGGTGAACCTCTGCAAGCGGCTCAATGACGAGGCGCTGCACGGCGCCGATTTTCTCTGCCGGATGCAGGATGAGTCGGGCTTCTTCTACATGACCCTGTTCGACAAGTGGAGCAAGGATCCCGAGCAGCGCGAGCTGTGCGCCTACGCCACCCAGCAGGGGCTCAAGTCCACCAGCTGGCAGGCGGGTTTTCGGCAAGGGGGCGGCATGGCCATCGCCGCCCTGGCCCGCGCCGCTCGCGAGCGCGTCGGCGGTGACTTCGACACCGGCCACTATGCCGAGGCGGCCAGACGCGGCTACCTGCACCTGCGCGAGCACAACCTCGCCTATCTGGACGACGGGGTCGAGAACATCATCGACGACTACTGCGCCCTGCTGGCGGCGGTCGAGCTGACCCACACCCTGGGCCCAGAGTGGCTTGACGAGGCGCGGGATCGGGCCGGCAAGCTCTGCGCCCGCCAGCGCCCTCACCCTGAGCTCGGTCACTACTGGTCAGCCAACGAGGATGGCTCGCGCCCCTACTACCACGCCGCCGAGGCGGGCCTGCCGGTGCTGACCCTGCTGGAATACGTGGAGATCGAGCCGGATTGGGAGCGCAAGAGCGCGGTGCAGCGGGTGATCGAACAGGCGCTGGCCGCCGAGCTGGCGCTCTGCGCCCGCCCCGGCAACCCGTTTGCCCTCGCCCGCCAGTATGTGAAAGGGGTTGGCGAGGCACCCCGCGTCAGCTTCTTTATGCCCCATCACAACGAATCGGGTTACTGGTGGCAGGGGGAGAACGCACGGCTGGCGTCGCTGGCGGCCATGGCGTTTGCCGCCGCGGCCCAGCTGCCCCACCAGAGCCGCTTGCTGTGCACCTTCGGCCAGCACCAGCTCGACTGGATCCTGGGGAAAAACCCCTTCAACGCCTGCATGCTGGCGGGCCATGGCAGTAACAACCCCGCCTACACCGCCGGTTATCCCAATGCGCTGGGGGGGATCTGCAACGGCATCACCTCAGGGTTTGATGACGAAAACGAGGTGGCCTTTATCCCCGAGGCCTACAAGGAGCGGCTGGATCAGAACTGGCGCTGGGGGGAGCAGTGGATCCCGCACGCCGCCTGGTTTGCCCTGGCCATCAGCTGGCAAAATGCCCTGAGTGCTCCAAATGATCAGGGAGGCCGTCATGATTGAGTACTGGGTCGGGGTGGATGGCGGCGGCACCCACACCCGTGCCCGCATTCGGGATCGGGCCGGCAAGCTGCTCGGCGAGGGGCGCGCTGCCGGCTCCAACCTGGAGCTTGGCATCGAGATCGCCCACGGCAACGTGCTGGCCGCCATCGAGCAGGCCCGTCTCGAGGCCGGACTGGCTGAGGATGCCCAGCAACGGATGGGGGTCGGGCTGGCGCTCGCCTCCGCCGAGCTGGCCGACTGCTATCACGCCATGCTGACCATGCCCTTCCCCTTTGCGAGCGTGCGACTCACCTCCGACGCCTTCGGTGCCTGCCTGGGCGCCTTTGGCGGCGAGGAGGGGGCCATCCTCATCGCCGGCACCGGCTCGGCCGGGCTCATCTATCGCCACGGCCAGCTGCACACCTGCTCCGGCCGCGGCTTTCCCATCTCGGATCTGGGCAGTGGCGCCTGGCTGGGGCTGCGCGCCATCCAGCAATCCCTGCTCTGCCACGACGGCATCCTGCCCCCCAGCACCTTGGCCATCCGCTTGCTCGATCACTTCAAGCGGGATCAGGCCGAGGTGGTACGCTGGGCCGCCCGCGCCATCCCCGCCGACTACGGCCGCTTCGCCCCCTGGGTGTTCGATGCCGCCAGCGACGGCGACGAGCTCGCCTGCCAGCTGCTGGAGGAGACCTGCCAGCAGCTGGCCACCCTGCTGGAGGGGATGCGCCAGCTGGGCGCCGACCGGATTGCCCTGCTCGGCGGCATCGGCATGCGCCTCGCCCCCCGTCTGGCGCACCTGCCGCTGGTCAGCCCCGGCGCCGACGCGCTGGAGGGGGCCATCCTGTTTGCCAAGACGGAGACGCTGCCATGCCTGCACTCCTGAACCGGGCGTACCGGGCCAGCACCGGCACACCCTCCCCTCAACCATCGCCAGCCACCTTCACCAGGGCGGCCGGCCCCCTGCTCGTGCAACCGAAGGAGTTTTCATGTCCGCACCCCTGATCCACACCCAGGTCGACCGACGCGATGGTGACGACGTCTGGTTTCGTTTCAGCCTGAGCCAGCTGCCAGATGCCCCCTGGAAGCTCCACTTCTGCCTGGCCCGTCACATCGACCCCGGCTCGGTAGAGGGAGGGGAGCTGGAGCGCCAGAGCGGCAGCTACAAGGTCTTGATCCCGCAAACGGGGGCCAGCGAGCTGCGCTTCTGCTGTCGCAGCACCCCCATCAAGCGCCTCTCCGACATGCCGCGCGGCTTCTTCCTGAGCCTTCCCCGGGCCAGCAGCGGCCCCCAGCTGATGCCGGTGGAGCTGACCGGCGAGGAGCTGGGCCTGCCACAATCCGCCACTGCGGCGCCGGATCTGCCCGAGGTGGAGCCCCTCGCCGGCATAGTGCCCCAGCCGGATCGCTTGCTGCTGCTGGAGGGCAACTTCCGGCTGGCGGAGCGCGCCCACGTCAGCGGCCCGAGCCCCCTGCTCGGCCCGCTGCTGGCCCACTTCAACGAACTGACCGGGCTCGCGCTGGCGCAGGATCACGACGCCGAGATCCGGCTGGTTGAAAGCGGTCTGGGCCAGGAGGCCTACCGGCTCACCATCACCCCGGAGGAGATAGTGATTGCCGCCGGCGGCGAGGCAGGTTGGCGCCATGGCCTCGTCAGCCTGGCCCAGTGGTATCTGCAGCACGGCGAGAGCCTGCCCTGCATCGAGCTCAGCGACGCGCCGCGCTTTGGCTTTCGCGGCATCTTTCTCGACTGTGCCCGCCACTTTCACTCCCTCGCCACCCTCAAGCGCCTGCTCAAGCTGATGAGCCTCTACAAGTTCAATCGCTTCCACTGGCACCTGACCGATGACGAGGGGTGGCGCCTCGAGATCAAGGCCTTCCCCCAGCTGACCGAGCTGGCCGCCTGGCGCGGCCACGGCCTGGCCGTCGGGCCCCAGCTGAGCGGCGGCCCGGAGCCCTATGGCGGTTACTACACCCAGAGCGAGGTGCGCGAACTGGTGGTCTATGCCAGCGGGCTCGGCATCACTATCATTCCGGAAATTGACATCCCGGGTCACTGCCACGCCGCCATCAAGGCGCTGCCCGAGCTGCTGGTGGAGGAGGCCGACCGCTCCCGCTACCTGTCGGTGCAATATTTTGACGACAACGTGCTCAACCCGGCCCTGCCCGGCACCTATCAATTCCTGGAAGCCGTGATGGACGAGGTGTGCGAGCTGTTCCCGGGGCCGCTGGTGCACATGGGGGGAGACGAGGTGCCCAGCGGGGTCTGGACCGACAGCCCCGCCTGCCAGCAACTGATGAAGCAGCAGGGCTATCAGGATTGTCGCGAGCTGCAGGGCCACCTGCTGCGCCACTGCCAGCAGTACTTGGCCGGCAAGGGCAAGCGGATGCTGGGCTGGGAGGAGATTTTGCACGGCGACAAGGTGAGCCGGGACGCCACCATCTTCGCCTGGACCAGCTTCCAGGCCGGGCTCGAGGCGGCCGCTGCGGGTTATCCGGTAGTGATGGCGCCGGCCCAGCACCTCTATCTGGACCTTGCCTGGAGTCAGGACATCCATGAACCCGGCCTCTACTGGGCGGGCACCCTCAATCTGGCGCAGGTCTACGCGTGCGACCCGGCCCCAGCCGATTTCCATGCCAACGATAACATCCTGGGGGTGCTGAGCCCCTTATGGTCGGAACTGATCACCTCTCGCGATCGTCTCGACTATATGTTGTTCCCGCGCATGCTGGCGACCGCCGAGGTGGCCTGGAGCGCCCCCGCCCGCAAGGGGTGGGAGCACTTCGCCGCCCGTCTGCCGGGCCAGCTGCAGATCCTCGACCAGCTCCAGGTGCGTTACCGGGTACCGCAGAGGTAGTGTTATCTTTTTTCCTTGGCGGCCTGATGGCCGCCTTTTTTTACGATTAACCAACAAAACATCAACTTGCCCCTACCATTCATCCGCCATTGTTGGCAAAATTCAGCCCCCTATGAAGCCGGTCTGCCGCCTGCTGGCGCGAGCCTGCGGCCATCTCCAGATCTGCCACAATAACAACGACAAAGTTATCAACAAGAACATCGGAGCGTATTCCTATGGCCCGCAGAGACGTCCATACCCTGGACAGCGAAGTGGAGTTTCCTGCCGACGAACAACTGGTCTCCACCACGGATCTGCGCGGGGTGATCACCTACGCCAACCCCGCCTTCTGCCGCATCGCCGGCTACTCGGTCGACGAGCTGGTCGGCCACAACCACAACCTGGTGCGCCACCCAGACATGCCCAAGGCGGCCTTCGCCGATCTCTGGGCCCGCCTCAAGGAGGGCAAGCCCTGGCGTGGCATGGTGAAGAACCGCTGCAAGGATGGCCGCTACTACTGGGTCGATGCCTATGTGACCCCCATCTACGAGGGCAACCGGATCAGCGGCTACCAGTCGGTGCGCTGCAAGCCGGATCCCCAGCTCAAGCGCATCGCCGGCCAGGCCTACCAGGCCCTGCTCAAGGCCGAGCGCGGCACCGGCAGCCGCCTCCCCTCCCTCGCCCGGGTGCGCGCACCGGCCATCGCCCTGCTGCTGCTCGGCCTGATGGGCTGGGTCTTCGCCAGCCAGGGGGCCATGACCGCCCTGCTGATGCTGCTGCCCCTGCTGCTCATCGGCGGCGCCTACTGGCACGAGCTCTTCGCCCTGCCGCTCTATCTGCAGCAGCTGGGCCGCGAATATGACAGCCTGACCCGGCTGGTCTACTCAGGTGACGGCCCCGGCGCCATCGCCGATTTTCACATCAAGATGCTGCAGGCCCGCATCCGCACCGTGCTGGGCCGGGTCAACGATGCGACCAATCCGCTGCAGGCCCTGGCCAGCAACCTGAAACAGGCCTCCCATCAGGCCTGTCTCGACATCAACGAGCAGGATGCCCAGACCCAGCAGATGGCCGCCGCCATGACCCAGATGGCCAGCACGGCCCACGAGATTGCCCGCAACATCCAGGACTCCAACGGCCAGGTGAGCGAGGCCCGCAGCCGCTGCCAGCACACGGACAAGCAGCTGGCCCAGACCGAGCAGCGCATCGAGCAGCTCGCCAGACAGGCGGAGCTCGCCTTCAACTCGGCGGTGGAGCTGGCCAGCGAGTCGGAGCGGATCGGCAGCGTGATGGGAGAGATCCAGGGCATCGCCGACCAGACCAACCTGCTGGCGCTGAACGCCGCCATCGAGGCGGCCCGGGCTGGCGAACAGGGGCGCGGCTTTGCGGTGGTGGCCGACGAGGTGCGCACCCTGTCGACCCGCACCCACAAGGCGACCGAGCAGATCCAGGGCAGCATCCAGCAGATCCAGCACACCCTGGGCCGCTGGAAGGGGATGATGCAGGAGAACCTGCAGCAGACCCGCGAGTGCGCCGAGATGACCCGTCAGGGCTCCAGCAGCCTGCATACCGTGCTGCAGGAGATCGAGCTGGTGACCGAGTTCTCCACCCAGATCGCCGCCGCCGCCGAGCAGCAGCAGACGGTGGTGGAGGATATCAGCCGCAGCATCCACCAGATCTCCGAGTACTCCCACGCCAACAGCCAGAAGATGCAGGAGGTCGACGACTCCAGTCAGGAGCTGCTGGAGCGGGCCAGGCAGCTCAAGGGGCTCAGCCAGACCTTCGGCTGACACATTTGCCAGTCACCCGACAGAAGCGCCACAATGGCGCTTCTGTTGTTTTTGACGAGTCAACTTCATGAGAACGGAATCGACCCCAGCCCCGCTGAATAAGGTGGCCCGCATCGAGGCGATCCTGGCCCTGATCCCGGCCGGTCGCGTGGTGAGCTATGGCCAGGTGGCGGATCTTGCTGGGCTGCCCGGCCGGGCCAGGCTGGTGGGCAAGGTGCTGAGGGAGACCGACAAGGTGCTGCCCTGGCACAGGGTGCTGGGCGCGGCGGGCACCATATCACTGCCCAAGGGGTCGGCAGGCTTTGACAGACAGGCGGGATTGCTGCAGGAAGAGGGGGTGCCCGTGATTGGCGGACGGGTCAGGATGAAGGAGTGGCAGTGGCAGCCCGACCTCGCCGAGCTGCTGTTTCTCCTGCCCTTTTGACGATGGCGGCCCGCCTCACCGGGTGATGGGGGCCAGGATCTCGTCGCTGCGCACCTGCACCGGGATCGTTTCGTACTCCCGTTGCAGCAGCACCAGCAGACTCTGCTTGTCCACTTCCAGCACATAGGCGGTTCCTTCCCGGGTCAGACAGGTCATTCCCGGCCGGATCTCGTTAATCTCCATCACAACCTCCGTGTCCAGCGCTGCCATCCTTGCAGCGGTTTCAGTATACCGCCATCTGAAAACAAAAAGGCCCCTGCAAGGGGCCTCTTTCATCAGAGTGTGCGCGCTGCGCAATCACGCCTTCTTCGACTTGGCCAGGCTCTCCTGCCACTTGCCGTTGTCGTAGTGCGCCGTCCAGCCGGTCGCCTTGCCGTTGACCTCGGTCATCACGTACTGCTCCTTGGTCTTGCGACTGAAGCGCACGATGGAGGCGTTACCGTCAGGATCTGACGCCGGGGCATCGGCCAGGTACTGGTGCTTGGGCGACAGGCGCTCCTTGAAGCGCTTGAGCTCTTCCACCAGCGGTGCACGAGTCTCGCGGGATTTCGGGAAGTTGCTGGCAGCCAGGAACAGGCCGGCGGCCCCGTCACGCAGCACGAAGTGGGCGTCGGACTGGGTGCATTTCAACTCCGGCAGCGGCACCGGGTCTTCCTTCGGCGGCGCGATATCACCGTTTTTCAGGATCTTGCGGGTGTTCTTGCAGGTGTCGTTGGTGCAACCCATGTACTTGCCGAAACGACCGTTCTTGAGCTGCATCTCGGATCCACAGCGGTCACATTCGATGCTCGGTCCTTCGTAGCCCTTGAGCTTGAACTGGCCTTTTTCAATTTCGTAGCCGTCGCAATCCGGATTGCGGCCGCAGACGTGCAGCTTGCGGCTGTCGTCGATGATGTAGGCATCCATGGCGGTGCCGCACACGCCGCAGCGGTGCTTGGCGCGCAGCGCCTCGGTCTCGGCCTCGTCACCGTCAGTGGCGGAGACGAACTCGTCGGCGGAGACCAGGTTGATGGTCTTCTTGCAGCGCTCTTTGGGCGGCAAGGCGTAACCGGAGCAGCCGAGGAAGACCCCGGTGGTGGCGGTGCGAATGCCCATCTTGCGGCCGCAATCCGGGCAGTCGATGTCGGTCAGCACCATCTGGTTGGCACGCATGCCCCCCTCTTCCACCGGCAGATCCGCTTTTTCCAGCTCCTGGGTGAACTCGGCGTAGAAGGCATCCAGCACCTTCTTCCACTCCAGGCTCCCCTCGGCGATGCCGTCGAGCTTGTCTTCCATCTTGGCGGTGAACTCGTAGTTCATCAGCTCGACGAAGTTCTCCACCAGCCGGTCGGTGACGATCTCACCCATCTTCTCGGCGAAGAAACGGCGGCTCTCGACCCGCACATAACCACGGTCGACGATGGTGGAGATGATGGAGGCGTAGGTGGACGGGCGGCCGATGCCGCGCTTTTCCAGCTCGCGCACCAGCGCCGCTTCGGTGAAGCGTGCGGGCGGCTTGGTGAAGTGCTGGCGCGGATCCAGTTTGACCAGTTTGAGCACCTCACCGACGGTCACCGCCGGCAGCTGGCTGTCTTCGCCCTTGCGACCCATGGGCGGCAGCGCCTTGGTCCAACCGGCGAAGCGCAGGGTGCGACCGCGCGCCTTGAGCTCGAACTCGCCCGCCTTGACGGTCAGGGTGGAGGAGTCGTACTGGGCCGGGGTCATCTGGCAGGCGACAAACTGACGCCAGATGAGGTCATAGAGCCGCATGGCGTCCAGCTCCATCCCTTCCAGCATCTCGGCCGTCACCAGCACGCTGGAGGGGCGGATCGCCTCGTGGGCCTCTTGGGCATTGGCCTTGGCACCGTACAGGTTCGGTTCGGCCGGCAGGTAGGCCGCGCCATACTGCTCGCCGATGTATTCCCGCACCGCCTCGACCGCCTCTTTGCTGAGGTTGGTGGAGTCGGTACGCATATAGGTGATGTAACCCGCTTCATAGAGGCGCTGGGCCATCATCATGGTCTTCTTGACCCCGAAGCTCAGCCGGGTGGAGGCCGCCTGCTGCAGGGTGGAGGTGATGAAGGGAGCGGACGGTTTGGAACCGGTCGGCTTGTCTTCCCGGTTCACCACCTTGTAGTCAACCCCTTCCAGGGCGGCCACGGCGGCGAAGGTCTCGGCCTGGGTCACCGGCTTGAAGTCGGCGCCATTGCGGCTGACCACCTCCATCCGCAGATCGGCGTTATCACCGGTCAGCAGGTCGGCGTTGAGATCCCAGAACTCCACCGGCACGAACGCCTTGATTTCACGCTCTTTGTCGACGATGAGGCGCACCGCGACAGACTGTACCCGGCCGGCGGAGAGGCCGCGAGCCAGCTTCTTCCACAAGAGCGGAGAGACCATGTAACCCACTACCCGGTCGAGGAAACGACGGGCCTGCTGGGCATTGACGCGGTGAATGTTCAGCTCAGACGGCTGGGCGAACGCCTCCTGGATGGCGGTCTTGGTGATCTCGTTGAACACCACGCGCTTGTAGCGGCTGTCGTCGCCGCCGATGATCTCGCGCAGGTGCCAGGCGATCGCTTCCCCCTCTCTATCCAAGTCGGTTGCGAGATAGATGGTGTCGGCCTTCTCGGCCAGACTCTGCAACTCGCTGACCACTTTTTCCTTGCCGGGCAAAATCTGGTAGTTGGCCTGCCAGCCTGCGGTCGGATTGATCCCCATCCGTGAGAACAGGGCATTGCGCTCCTTGGCAGCCTTTTCTGATTCGCTCAGCTTGATGCCGCGAATGACAGGTTTTTTGGGCTCGTTGCTGGCGCTGCCGCTGGTCGGCAGATCGCGCACGTGACCAACGCTGGATTTCACCACGTAGTCCTTGCCCAAATATTTGTTGATGGTCTTGGCCTTGGCCGGAGACTCCACTATGACCAGTGATTTGCCCATGCTGTAACTATTATCCTCATTGCACCCGACGGGGTTGGTGTGCGGTTTTGTGGGGCTGTATAAGAGATTTGACGGGAAAAAGCAATCTTGTGAGCAAATTTGCCCAGCAGCCCGAACCACCTTGCTTCTTTATTTATTAATGCGAAGCCGAGCCGCGGGAAGCAACCGCTTTTTTATTTTTATGCTATATCCACCCTCTTTTTATATTGGAAACGACATAACCAACCGCTCTTGTAACATAACAAACCAGTTTCGTTATCAGCTTGTTACAAAAGACAAAATCTCCTTATAATGGCTGCATCCCGCAGCATTGTGCGCGGAAGGAACCGCTACCCATATAAAAATCGAAAGGATGTACTCAATGAAGCACTTCGAGGTCAACTTCGACGGCCTGGTCGGCCCGACCCACAACTATGCCGGCTTGTCCTATGGCAACGTCGCCTCCCAGAACAATGCCAAGGAAGCGTCCAATCCGAAGGAGGCCGCCAAGCAGGGTCTGCGCAAGATGAAGGCCTTGACCGACCTCGGCATGGTGCAGGGGGTACTGGCCCCGCAGGAACGGCCGGATCTCGCCACCCTGCGTCGCCTCGGCTTCACCGGCAACGATGCAAGCGTCTTGGCCCAGGCCGCCAAACAGGCGCCCGCCGTGCTGGCCGCCTGCTATTCGGCCTCCAGCATGTGGACCGCCAACGCCGCCACCGTCTCCCCCAGTGCCGATACCCAGGATGGCCGCATCCACTTCACACCTGCCAACCTGACCAACAAGTTTCACCGCTCCCTCGAGCCCGAGGTAACCGGCCGAATCCTGCGCGCCGTGTTCAACAACGACCGCCACTTCTATCACCATCAACACCTGCCGGAGAACGACCACTTCGGTGACGAGGGGGCCGCCAACCACACCCGGCTGTGCCGCGCCTATGGCGAGTCCGGGGTCGAGCTGTTCGTCTATGGCCGCAGCGCCTTCGACGTCTCCCAGCCCGCCCCCAAACGCTACCCGGCCCGCCAGACCCTGGAAGCGAGCCAGGCCATTGCCCGCCTGCACGGCCTGGGAGACGAGAGCGCGGTCTTCATCCAGCAGAACCCGGACGTGATCGATCAGGGGGTGTTCCACAACGACGTGATCGCGGTGGGCAACCAGAACGTGCTCTTCTTCCACCAGCAGGCGTTTCTCAACACCGCCTCGGCACTGGCCGAGGTGCGCACCAAGTTCGGTGACGGCGAGCTGCACTTTATCGAGGTGCCCACTGCCGAGGTGTCGGTGCAGGATGCGGTGAAGTCCTATCTGTTCAACACCCAGATCCTGACCCTGCCGTCTGGCGAGATGGCCATCATCGCCCCCACCGAGTGCCGCGACAACCCGGCGGTGTCAGCCTATCTGGCCAAGCTGGTGACCCTGGGGACCCCGATCAAGGGGGTGCACTACATGGACGTGAAGCAGAGCATGAAGAACGGCGGCGGCCCCGCCTGTCTGCGGCTGCGGGTCGCCATGAACGACACCGAACTCGCCGCGGTCAACCCGGCCTGCCTCATCAACGACGGCCAGTTTGCCCGCCTGGACGCCTGGGTGGAGAAACACTACCGCGACAGCCTGGCACTGGACGACCTGCGCGACCCGGCGCTGGTGATGGAGTCCCGCACCGCGCTGGACGAGCTGACCCAGATCCTGAAACTGGGTTCCGTCTACCCGTTCCAGCGCTAAAGCGCTCCAACCCTATAAAAAAAGAGAGCCGGGCAAGTGCCCGGCTCTCTTTTTTCCGTCCTTGAACTGTACCTCAGCGCCAGGGGCCCTGCTGCCACAGGCGACCCAGACCGGATTCCAGCGCCACGGCAGCCTGCTGGCCGAGCTTCTGGGTCAGGCTTTTCGGCTTGCTGTAGCGAATGCCGACCACCTTGTGCTGGCTGGCCTGGGCCAGCAGATAGTCATCGCTGGTGCAGAGGCTGTCCACCAGCCCGAGCTGCTTGGCCTGGCTCGCCAGCCAGTGCTCGCCTGTGGTGACCTTGTCGATGTCGAGGCTGGGTCTGTGCTCGGCCACGAATGCCTTGAAGCGCTCGTGAATGGCGCCCAGCTCCTCACGAAACTTCTCGCGCCCCAGGTCGTCGTTCTCGCCGAACATGGTGATGGTGCGCTTGTACTGGCCGGCGGTGTGCATCTCGAACTCGATGTCGTGCTTTTTCAGCAGCTTGTTGAAGTTCGGCAGCTGGGCGATCACCCCGATGGAGCCGACGATGGCGAACGGCGCCGCCAGGATCTGATCAGCCACGCAGGCCATCATGTAGCCGCCGCTCGCCGCCACCTTGTCGATGGCCACGGTCAGCTTGATGTCACGATCCCGCAGCCGCTGCAGCTGGGAGGCTGCCAGACCGTAGCCGTGCACCACGCCGCCGCCGGATTCGAGCCGCAGCAGCACTTCGTCCCCCGGCTGGGCTACGCCTATCACGGCGCTCACCTCTTCGCGCAGGGAGGCCACCTCCCTGGCATCCATGCTGCCGTGAAAATCGATGACGAACAGCCGGCTGCGGGCATCTTCGCTCTTGGCTCGCGCCTTCTGCTCGGCCTTGCGCGCCTTCTCCAGCTGCTTGCGCTCCGCCTTGCCGGCCAATGCAGCCTGCAACTGGTGACGCCCCTGCTCCAGCTCGCTGGATAGATCGGTGACCACCAGCTCCCCCTTGCGGGATTTGGGCTGACGGCTGCTTACCACCATCAGGATGACGGCGCCGATGGCGAGCAGTAGGGTAATGGTCTTGGCCAGGAACAGGCCATATTCGGTCAAAAATGCCACTTGATGCTCCACTGGTGTGCCCCCGGGGGGACGATTTTTTCACATTCTAGGGAGTTTGCCCGGTGCGCGCAAAAACTCTGCGTCAACCCGTCAGAAATGCCAATCGACAATCACAACCCCTCTGATTTATTCACATTTTTGCCATCTCATACTGGTCAAACGCCGTGCGGGATCAGTACACTTGCCCCTCTATTGCCGGGCGCATCAGCCACGAATTGTTAACAGGAGTTGTCATGTTCGATTATCAGGCCCCCCAGGATCTGCTCAAGGACAAGGTCATTCTGGTCACGGGTGCCGGTGACGGCATCGGCCGCGAAGCGGCACTCACCTATGCGGCCCACGGCGCCACCGTGATCCTGCTCGGACGCACCAGCGCCAAGCTGGAGGCGGTCTACGACCAGATCGAGGCGGCCGGCCACCCGCTGCCCGCCATCGTGCCGGTGGATCTGAAGGGGGCGACCGCCGCCCACTATCGCGGCATGGCCGAGACCTTCGCCCAGCAGTTCGGCCGCCTCGACGGCGTGCTGTTCAACGCCGGCCTGCTCGGCACCCTGTCACCGTTCGAACACATCCAGGAGCAGGAGTGGGACGAGGTGATGCAGGTCAACGTCAAATCCGAATTCCTGCTGACCCAGGCGCTGCTGCCGCTCATCCGCCAGACCGCCAAGGAGCACGGCGATGCCTCCATCGTCTACACCTCCTCCAGCGTGGGTCGCAAGGGCCGCGCCTACTGGGGCACCTATGCCATCTCCAAGTTCGCCATCGAAGGCATGATGGAGGTGCTGGCGGACGAGCTGGAGAACACCTCGGTGCGGGTCAACACCCTCAACCCGGGCGGCACCCGCACCAAGATGCGGGCCAGCGCCTTCCCGGCCGAAGATCCGCAGACCCTCAAGACTCCGGCCGACCTGATGCCGCTCTATCTCTATCTGATGGGAGTGGACAGCAAGGGCAAAACCGGCCAGACCTTTGTGGCCCAGCCCAAATAAATCAACAAAATAACCCCAACCCTGCGCGGCATGGGGTTAAATTCAATAGGGTGCCGTCGGCACCCTGTTGCGAATATGGCAAGGCCCGTTCCATCCAGTCCCTTATCAGGTTGAGATATGTTTCGTCCCAAGAGCACGTTTGAGCAATGGCGGATCTTTCAGGCCGTGGTGGATTGTGGCGGCTACGCCCAGGCCGCCGAGGCGCTGAACAAGAGCCAGTCCTCCCTCAATCATGCGGTAGCCAAGCTGCAGCAGAGTCTGGGGGTGGCCCTGCTGGAGGTGAGAGGGCGCAAGGCGGTGCTGACGCCGGCGGGGGAGATCTTCCTCAAGCGGGCCCGTCAGCTCAGCCAGCAGGTGGAAGAGCTGGAGAACCTGGCCAACAACCTGGAGCGGCAGTGGGAGCCGCAGATCAACCTCTATGTGTCGGTGATGCAGCCGCGCGAGCGGCTCTATCGGGCGCTGGCCCACTTCTACCCCCGCAGCCGGGGCTGCCGGGTCAATCTGCACGAGCGCATCCACTGCCACTTCAACGCCCTGCAGGTGGGGGATCTGATGCTCTCCGAACACCTGCCCCATGATCGCACCGGTCTGCCGCTGGACGAGGTGTGTCTGCTGCCGCTCTGCGCGGCCGATCACCCGCTCGCCACCCAGGGCGGCGCCATCGCTGCCGAGGCGCTGGCCGGCCACAACCAGATCAGCCTTCACCCCCCCATTCACCGCTCGGTGGACTGGAACGACGCGGACGACACCGGCTGGAAGGCGACCCACTACCACGAGGTGATCGCCATGCTCAGGCTCGGCCTCGGCTATGCCTGGCTGCCGCGCCACCTGGTGCAGGAGGAGCTGGCGAGCGGCGAGCTGGTGGCGCTGGATCTGGCCGGTGGCAACGAGCGCCACCTCTATACCTATCTGCTGACCCCGTCGGCCGACGCCCTGGGCCCGGCCACCGAGCTGCTGCTGCGCTGCCTGCGCAACGAATATCAGGACGACAGCGACCGCTAGCCCGCTCCCCCGCCGCCATCAGGCAGTGAGACGGGGCTGACCCACCCCTTTGGCTTCAGACGTTCGGCACCCGCCAGCAGGCGGCCAGTGCCAGCAGTGCCAGCCCCATGGCCACCATGAAGACCCCGTGAAAGCTCCAGATCTCCGCCACAGTCCCCGCTATCGCCCCCGCCATGATGGAGCCGGTACGGATGCTGTTGGCGAACAGGGTGGTCGCCACCCCGGTGCGACCCGGCATCAGATCCTGGAAGTAGGACATGCCGATGCCGGCGACGATGCCGATGAAGATGGCGTTGAGCAGTTGCAGCGCAATGAGGGCATGCTGGCTTGACAGGGTCACCAGCCCCACGTAGAAGCCCACCCCGGCCAGCACCGCCAGCAGCATCATGGGGCGCTTGCCAAAACGCTGGGTGTAGTGGCCCGCCAGCAACATGAAGGGGATCTCGAGGGCCGCCGCCGTGCCCATCAGCACCCCGGCCAGCTTCTCCTCCAGCCCCAGCTCGCGGGTGATGTAGAGCGGCATGTTGATGAGGTACATGCTGTTGCAGGTCCACATCAGGGTGGAGGCGATAAAGAGCGCCCGCACCGACGGATCCCGCCAGCTACTGACCCGCTCCACCTCGCTGTCCATCACCGGCAGCGGCAACGAGGGCAGCCAGCGCCACACCACGAAGGCGCAGAGCAGATAGGCCAGCGCGGAGGCGAGGTACATCACCTCGAAGCCGTAGCCGATGGCCAGCGCGAAGGCGATGGGTGGTCCTATCACCCAGGCCAGCGAGAACTGGGCCCGCAGCACCGAGCTGAACATGTCGGCCCGCTTGTTGCGGCTGTCGGCGTATTCACGCGCCAGCGCGAACAGCTGGGGGCTGGCGGTAGCGGCCAGGCTCGCCAGCAGCACCCCCAGACTCACCAGCAGCCAGTATTGCCGGTTCCAGGCAAACAGCAGGGAGAGCACCACGCCGGCGAAGCAGCAGCGCAGGATCAGCCGCTTGCGATCCCCCTTGTTGTCGGAGCGGTGGCCGAGCCACTGGCTGATAAGGATGCCGATCACCGCGTTGACGGTATAGAAGAGCCCCACCAGGAAAGGGCGCACCTGCACCTCCTCGGCCAGGAACAGGCTCAGGGTGGGCACCTGCAGCGCCACCGCCACCCCGGTCATGAAGGTCACGGCCAGAAAAGAGAGAGAGACGGGATCCGTCCTGTTGCGGGCAGCAGTCAACAAGCGCATAGAATTACCACTGATTGGAGGGAAGAAAACTGGCCAAAATTCGGCAAGTGCATGAAATGGCGCCGCTTATTTTATGTCATTATCAAGAGCCACCTCAAGGCTTGCGACCCCGTCGCCGACCCCGTACAGTGAAAGCCCACTGGCCAGCATAAGGATTTCACATGTTTGATTTTGACCGGGAAATAGATCGCAGCGGCACCATGAGCCTGAAATGGGACAAGTACAAGGGACAGGACGTGCTGCCCATGTGGGTCGCCGACACCGACTTCGTCTCCCCCCCTGCCGTCGTCGAGGCCCTCACTGCGCGGGTCGCCCACGGCATCTTCGGCTACTCCCGCCCCTCTCCCCGGCTAATCGAACTCATCATCGCGCGGCTGGCCAGCCGCTATGGCTGGACCATCCAGCCCGAGTGGCTCGTCTTTCTGCCCGGGGTGGTGCCCGGTCTTAACCTGGCCTGCAAGGCCTGGAGCCAGCACGGGCGTGGCATCATCACCCCCAAGCCGGTCTACTACCCCTTCCTGCAGGCGCCGGGCTTCAACGACCGGCCGCTGCTCACCGTGCCCATGGTGGAAGAGGCCGGCCGCTGGGTGCTGGATATCGAGGAGCTGGAACGCCAGGCGCCGGCGGCGGATCTGCTGCTGCTGTGCAACCCGCAAAACCCGGGCGGCACCGTCTTCACCCGCGAGGAGCTGCTGGCCATCGACGCCATCGCCGAGCGCCACAACCTGGTGATCTGCTCCGATGAAATTCACTGCGACCTGCTGCTGGACAAGGACGCCCGTCACATCCCCTACGGCGCCATCAGCCCGGCGGCGGCCGAGCGTTCGGCGGTGATGATGGCCCCGAGCAAGACCTTCAACATCGCCGGGCTCTGCTGCGCCTTCGCGGTGGTGCCCAATGCCCGTCTGCGCCTCAAGCTGCAGCAGGCGATGCGCGGCATCAGTGCCGACGTCAACCTGCTGGGCTTCGTGGCCGCCGAGGCGGCCTATGAAGGGGGCGAACAGTGGCTCAGCGAGCAGCTCGACTACCTGGCCGCCAACCTGGCGCTGATCGAGCAGGCGGTCGCCCGCTGGCCCGGCATCAAGCTGGCGCGCCACCAGGCCACCTACCTCGCCTGGATCGACGTGAGCGCGTTGGGCTTGGACGATCCCATCGCCTTCTTCGAGCAGGCCGGGGTGGGACTCTCCCCCGGAGCCCAGTTTGGCGACGGCCAGTTCGTGCGGCTCAACTTCGGCTGCACCCGGGCTCGCCTCGTCGAGGCCTTGGCCCGCATGGAGAAGGCCATCCTGGCTCGCCGCTGAGCCCCTGCGGGGCGGCGCCAGCCGACCCCGCAATATAATCTGTCCGACCCGATCCGTATCCGCACGCAATAGGGTATATTTTGGCGACGCCCCACCCCGGCCATCCCGGGGCGCCAGGGGCCACCCAACACGGCACCGGCCGCCCTCTTGCGGGTAACGGCCCGATGCCAACCGGGATGGGGCTGACCCATCCTTTTTATCAGCCAATGATCCGGTTCACTATGTTCCAACGCGTCTTGCACCTTCTGCCCATCCGGCTGCGCCGAGCCCTGCCCTGGCTGGCAGCAACCCTGACCCTGCCCCTGCAGGCCGCCACCTATCTCACCATCGGTACGGGGCCGCTGAACGGCGTCTACTACCCGACCGGCGGCGCCATCTGCCGGCTGCTCAATGAAGAGAGCGGCAGCCACGGCCTGCACTGCTCGGTGCAGAGTACCTCAGGTTCCCTCGCCAACCTGAAGGCGCTGGCGCAGGGCAACATCCAGCTGGCGCTGGTGCAGTCGGACGTGCTGCATCACGCCGCTCACGGCACGGGCCCCTTCCAGGGCCAGCCCCCCGCCGATCAGCTGCGCAGCCTCTACCGCCTCCATCAGGAGTCGCTGACCCTGCTTGCCAGCGCCAACAGCAACATCAACACCCTGGCCGACATCGAAGGCAAGCGGGTCGATCTCGGCAACCCGGGCTCCGGGGAGCGGGTCACCAGCCAGGCTCTGCTGGACGCCATGGGCTGGCAGGCCAAGAGCTTTGCCCCCCTCATCCCAGCCGCGGCCAACAACCGGCTGGAGGGGCTCTGTGACGGTACCCTGGACGCCGCCTTCGTGGTGGCGGGCCACCCCAATCAGGCCATCGGCGATCTCACCGGCCGCTGCAAGGCGCGCCTCATCCCCATCGAGGGGGAACAGATAGACAGGCTGCTCAAGCAGCACCCCTACTATCAGCGCGGCCGCATCGGCGCCAACCTCTATCCGGGCCAGACCAGCGGGATCAACACCTTCGCCGTCACCGCCGAGCTGGTGGCACTGGCCAGCCTGCCAGAGGGCGAGGTGCGCACCGTGCGCGACGTGCTGAGCGGCCGTCTCAAGCAGTTCACCCGCCTCCACCCGGCACTGACCCAGCTCACCCTGGAGGGAATGCTGGGTGAGGCGGAAGTGCCGCGCCACACCGGCATGGCGGATGCTCCGCCCACCCTGCTGCCCGAGACCCTGAGCCCGGCTCCGGCGACCTCGGAGGCCCTGGCAACGTCAGCGGCGCAGCCCACCGAGGTGGCACACCCCGCCGGTGAGGACGCGAAGCAAGCTGCCGGCGAGACGGGCGCCCCCTCCCCGGAAGGCACGCCCGCCACCTCCTCCGGGCAGACGCCTGGTGCCCTGCTGCCGACCCCCTCGGCAGCCACAACCACCGAGCCGGGTGCGAGTAGCGTGCTCGAAGGGGCCGCCGTGGAGCAGGGCGGCACGCTGACCGGCACGGCTGCGCCAAGCCCCTCTGCCGTGGTGAGCGGGGCACAACCTGCCTCACCGGCCCCCGCCGAACCGGCATCGACAGCACCGGCACCGGCCGCACCAAGCGGCGCCTCACCGACCGCAGAGGGCACGCCTGCCCAGTAAGACCGCCAAACAACCACAACGACAGAGGCCACCCAAGGGTGGCCTCTTTTTGTTTCGATATTGGCTGGGCTCACGCCCCGGCGTCCGGCAACGGCGCCGGGCGCTGGATCTCCTGCTCCACCCAGTGCAGCAGCTGCTTGATGGCGCGCGACAGCACCTGGTTCTGGCGCACCACATACCCTAAGCTGGTGCCGGGGAAATCGGTGAGCCGGGTCACCGGGGCGGTCAGCTTGAGCCGCGGGTGAATGGAAAAGTCCGGCACTATGGCCACCCCGAAGCCCGCCTCGGCCCAGTCAAGCTGGGCGTCCACGCTGCCCACTTCCATGATGCGACAGCTGGGCAGACCGAGCAGCGGCAAAGAGGGGTCGATAAGCGCCCGGGTACGGGTGTCGTGCCCCAGCAGGATCAGGGTCGGCTCGTCGAGGGGATCGCTCTCCCCCGCCTGCGCCCGCGCCTGCCAGCGGGCGAGACCGTGGCCCAGCGCGCACCAGGTCACCTGCTGCAACTCGGTGTAGAACAGCGGCTCGCTGCGCTTTTGCGCCATCACGAAACCCAGATCCGCCTTGCCCGCCTTGACCAGCTCAGCCGCCTGATCCGAAGTGGTATTGAACAGGGTGAGGTCGATGCCGGGGAACTCCTGCTTGAAGCGCTGGAACGGCTGAATGAGCAGCAGGCGCGAGATGATGTCGCTGGCGGCGATGGCCAGCGTCCCCTGACTCAGCTGGTTGAGGGCGTTGAGATCGGACTGGCAGAGCTGCAGCTCGGCGATGGCGCGCTCGGCGCTTTGCAGCAGCCGCTCGCCGGCCTGGGTCAGCCGAAACGGGCTGCGCTCGATGAGTTTGACCCGGGTGGCCTGCTCCAGATTCTTGAGGTGCAGGCTCACATTGGGCTGGGTCATGTGCAGTTCGGTGGCGGTCTGGCCGAAGTGCTGCAGCCGAGCCAGGGTGACGAAGGTGTGCAGCCAGTGGATGTCCAGCATGGGGATCCTCTTGTGCCGCCACGGCCGCACAGGCCCCTGACGGGGATGCCGGTACGGCAGAGGGGGCAGTTTGCCGATAAATTCACCTTAATTATATGACTCTCTTATCGGAATTATAAAGATAATTAATTTTTCTAATCCTCCTGAGCCTCCTAGGATGATCGCCTAACGTCTTAGGAGAAAGAGTCATGTCGTCTATCGTAGTCGTAGGTGCCAACTGGGGTGATGAAGGCAAAGGCCGCATCGTGGATTATCTGGCAGGCCAAGCCGGCGCCAGCATTCGCTTCCAGGGCGGCAACAACGCCGGCCATACCGTCGTCAACGACCTTGGCACCTTCAAGCTGCACCAGGTTCCGAGCGGTGTGTTCAACCCGGATTGCCTGGTCGTGCTGGGCCCGGGCATGGTGATCAGCCCCGAGAAACTGACCGTCGAGCTGGACGAAGTGAAAGCCTCCGGCGTCACTCCCAAGCTGGCCATCTCTGATCGCGCCACCCTCTGCCTGCCGCTGCACGCCATGGAAGATACCCTGGAAGAGCAGCGCCTGGGCGACGGCGCCTACGGTTCCACCCGTCAGGGCATCGCCCCGGCCTACGGCGATCGCGTCATGAAGAAAGCGATCCTGGTCGGCTGGCTGAAGCAGCCGGAAGTACTGGTCGAGCGCATTCAATTCTTCCTCGACTGGAAACTGCCGCAGCTCAAGGCCCTCTACCCGACCTTCGAATTCAACCAGACCGCCCAGGAGATGGCCGACTGGCTGCTGGAAGTGTCCGCCCCCTGGATCGACTCCGTCTGCAACGTCAGCATGCCGCTCAAAGCGCTGCAGGCCGAAGGCAAGACCCTGCTGTTCGAAGCCCAGCTGGGCGCCGGCCGTGACCTGATCTACGGCGAATACCCCTGGGTGACCTCCTCCCACGTTTCCGGCGCCTATGCCGGCATCGGTGGCGGCCTGCCGGGTCTGCGTCCCGAGCGCGTCATCGCCGTCGCCAAGGCGTTCAGCACCTCCGTCGGTACCGGCACCCTGCTGACCGCCATGGAGAACCAGGACGAGTTCCGCAAGATCGCCAACGAATTCGGCGCCACCACCGGTCGTCCCCGTGACGTCGGCTACTTCGACGCCGTCGCCACCAAGAACGGTGTCGAGCTGCAGGCTGCCAACGAAGTGGCGCTGACCAAGCTGGACTGCCTGACCGGCCTGCCGGATCTGAAGATCTGCGTCGCCTACGAAGGTGCCCACACCGAGAACCCGATCTGGCCGCAAACTGCCGGTCTGAAGCCGGTTTACGAAGTGATGGAAAGCTGGAGCGAAGACATCACCGGCTGCCGCACCTTCGCCGAGCTGCCCAAAGCGGCTCAGCAGTACGTACTGCGCATCGAAGAGCTGCTGGGCGTACCGGTTCCGATGGTCTCCGTCGGCCCAGGCCGTGACGAGATGATCCTGCGCTAAGTCGCGCGACCAGCTGTCAGCACAGTAAAAAACCGGCATCCATGATGCCGGTTTTTTTATGCCCGAGGGCACCACCGCGCTTTCGCAGCGCTCACCAGCAATCAACACAACAACTCATATCATGGCGGCAAGACGACCGCTTTGAGCGGTTTGGTCACTCACCTTCTCCCCCTCTTCGCTAGACTGATCCCATCATCCACCGAGGAGCCTCACCATGAAGATTGCCAAGCGTACCACCCTGCTCTCCCTGCTGTGCGTGGCAGCCCTGCCCGCCAGTGCCATGACCCTGAAGAGCAGCGACATCCACGAAGGCCAGCTGATGGACAAGGCCTTCAGCTTCAACGGCTTTGGCTGCAGCGGCGACAACCGCTCGCCCCAGCTGAGCTGGCAGGACCTGCCGGCCGGCACCAAGAGCGTCGCCATCACCGCCTATGATCCAGATGCCCCCACCGGCAGCGGCTGGTGGCACTGGCTGGTGGTGAACCAGCCGGCCAGTCAGAGCGAGCTGCCGAGCAACGCCTCGGGCAAGCTCAAGCAGGGGCTGGAGCTGAAAACAGACTTCGGCAACCAGGGTTACGGCGGCCCCTGCCCGCCCGCCGGCCACGGCATGCACCGCTACCAGTTTACCGCCTGGGCCCTGCCCCAGGCCCTGGAGGTGAAGGCAGACACCCCGCCCGCCATGGTAGGCTACATGCTCAACAGCATGGCTCTTGGCAAGGCCACCCTGACCGCCACCTTCGTCACCCCCTAGGAGCCAGCCGGATGAGCACGCCGCTGCTGCAACTGCACCACTATCTCGGGATCCGCCAGCAGCCGCTGCACCGGGTGCTCATCTACGCCCCCACCATCATCTGGGTGGAGCAGGGTCACAAGCAGTTGTGGTGGCAGGAGAAGCGCCTGGCGTTCGACCAGGCGAGCTGGCTGCTGATCCCGGCCGGTCACCAGCTCACCTTCGTCAACCAGCCGGAGCAGGGCAAGTTTCGCTCCCGCGCGCTGACCCTGTTGACCCCGCCCCCCGTCGAATGGCTCAGCACCGCCCAGACCGGCCCGCTCAGGGAGCCGCGCCTCGCGGTCAGTCCGGCGCTGGCCTTCTGTTTCGAGCTGGTCTGCTCCATGGCGGATCGGCGGCTCAATGAGGCCACCCAGGTCCAGCTGCTGCAGGGCTTTTATGCCGAGCTGCAGGCCGCCGGCGGACTCGACCTGCTGTTTCCCGCCCACACTATGACCCTAGGGGAGCGGCTGGCCCGCTACCTCGGGGTGGAGCCGGGCGCCGACCACACCCTGGAGGGGGTGGCACCGCACTTCGCCATGAGCCGCGCCTCCATGGCGCGCAAGCTGGCCGCCGAGGGGCGCAGCTTTCGCCAGCTGCTGACCCAGGTGCGCATGAGCCACGCCCTCACCCTGTTGCAGCAGGGGCTGGCACCGCTGGAGACGGCCCTCGCCTGTGGCTACGACTCCCCCAGCCGCTTCGCCGCCCGCTTCAAGCAGGAGTTCGGCCTGACCCCCTATCAATACCTGCGCACCTGCCCCTCCTCCCTCTCGCTGGCTGCAACCAGACAAGTAAATAGTTACTAAAACATCAAGCTATGTAACCTCGTGTAACCGGGTGATCCGGCTCACACCCGCCCCTCCTGCACTGTGACGCAGCGCCAATAATCCCCTCAAAATCGCCCTATAATGGCTCTCGCAAACGCTTTCACTAAAACAAGCACTAAAAATTACCTTCCTTAACCTACAAAAACTGTCATTGGAGCGAGAGATGTTTCGTAAAAGTTTACTATCCGTCACCCTGAGCGTCGCCCTGTTCGGCCTCACTGCCTGCAACGGCAATGACTCCAGCAGCCCGGCCGCCCCCAGCGCCACCCTGGCGAACCAGTATCAGAACGTGATCGACCGCAGCGGCACCCCGCGCCAGTTCCGTGACTTTGACAGCTACTCCAACCTCAAATACAACCCGCTGCTCGATCTCGGTGCCTGGCACGGCTTCCTGCTGCCCGCCAGCGACAGCGAATGGGGCGGCTTTACCGGCCCCATGGTCATCGCCGAGGAGTACAGCCTGTTCTTCGCCAGCGAGCTGGACAAGCTGACCCTGAGCGACGAGAGCGGCCGCGCCTTCCCGCTCACCAGCGCCAGCAAACAGGCGCTGTACGCCATCCCGGGGGCGCTGGTGCAACGCTTCGAATTCGACCCCTTCACTCTGGAGCTGGAGCTGCGCTACGGCGATGCCCGCACTGCGCTGGTTCGCACCCGCCTCATCAACCACACTGACGCCCCCCTCACCCTCAAGCTCAACTGGCAGGGGGAACTGCTCAACCAATGGGATGCCAGCAAGACGGTCGCCGAGCAGTACCCCGCCTGGACCCGCACCATCAGTCAGACCGAGCGCGGCGTGGCATTCCAGTTCGGCAAACTGCGCAGCACCTGGAACATCATGCAGAGCGGCAGCGCCAGCTACCGCATCGATCGCACCCTGCCCAGTCGCACCACCCTCGACGAACAGGGGCTCGGCTACGTGAGCGAGGCCAGCCTCACCCTGGCCGCCAAGGGCCAGCAGGATATCTACACCCTGCAGAGCTATGTCCACAGCAGTGCTGAAGCGACTCGCTTCGAGCAGAGCCGCCAGGCGCTGCTGGCCGACCCCGCCAGCCATTTCGACGACTCCATCCGCCGCTGGGAGGATTACCTGGCGCGCGGCCTCTCCAATCAGGGGATCCCGGAGTCGGAGCGGCGTATCGCGGTCAAGGCGATGGAGACCCTCAACGGCAACTGGCGCTCGCCGGCCGGTGCCATCCTGCACGACGGGGTGACCCCCTCCAACACCGCCCGCTGGTTCGACGGGGTCTGGGCCTGGGACAGCTGGAAGCATGCCTACGCCATGGCCCACTTCAACCCGGAAGTGGCCAAAAACAACGTACGCGCCATGTATGACTACCAGATCCAGGCCGATGACCCGGTCCGGCCGCAGGATGCCGGCATGGTGATCGACGCCGTCTTCTACAACAAGCTCGCCGATCGCGGTGGCGACGGCGGCAACTGGAACGAGCGCGACACCAAGCCGCCCCTCTCCGCCTGGGCCATCTGGGAGATCTACAGCGCCACCCAGGACAAGGCCTTCATCGCCGAGATGTATCCGAAGATCCAGGCCTATCACGACTGGTGGTACCGGGCGCGGGACAACAACCGCAACGGCATCATCGAATATGGCGCCACTCGCCACGTCGAGCACAACGACGAGCTCGGCAACATCACCTTCAAGGTGCAGTACCCGACGGGGGTACCGGCCGGGCTGGATCTGTCGAGCTGTACCAATGAGGGTGATGGCTGGTATGGCTGCGCCGGCATGGCGCTCTATCAGCAGGTATTGAGCGTTGGCGGCTACGCCGACATGGATATCGGCGCCCAGCACGGCGCTGGCTGGGAGTCCGGCATGGACAACGCCGCCCGCTTCGGCTTTATCGAGCAGGATCAGCTCAAGCGCTATGCCGACAAGACCTATGGCGGCGACCTGGCCAGGGCGCGCCAGGACTGGAACGTCTTCTTCTTCGAGAACCATCAGGACGACGGCAGTCTCATCGGCTTCTCCATCGATCAGGAATCGGTGGAGCTCAACGCCTTCCTCGCCAAGGAGAAGCGCATCCTGGCGGACATGGCCGAGCTGCTCGGCAAGCCGGACGAGGCGAGCCGCTACCGCGAAGGGGCCAGCCAGCTGGCCGGCTATATCAACAGCTGCCTGTTCGATGAGGCCTCCGGCTTCTATTACGACCGCCAGATAGCCCAGGGGGATCTGCCCGACGCCAACGGCTGCGTCGGCAAGCTGTTGACCGCCCGCGGCCGTGGCCCGGAAGGGTGGAGCCCGCTATGGGCCGAGGTGGCGGACAAAGAGAAAGCGGCGCGGGTGCGCGAGGTGATGCTCAATGCCCAGGAGTTCAACACCAGGGTGCCGCTCGGCACGGCGGCGCTGACCAACCCGGCCTACGACCCCGACATCTACTGGCGCGGCCGGGTCTGGCTGGATCAGTTCTACTTCGGGGTGAAGGGGCTGGAGAACTACGGCTATCGCAGCGATGCCCAACAGCTCGTCAACAAGCTGTTTGCCAACGCCGAGGGGCTGGCGGGCAGCGGCCCCATCCGCGAGAACTACAACCCGGAGACCGGCGCCATGCAGGGGGCCAGCAACTTCAGCTGGAGCTCGGCCCACCTCTACATGCTCTATCGCAACTTCCTGAAAACAGAGGGCTGATCCCTATCAGCAGAAATGAGCCAACAAAAAGGCCTCCGCAAGGGAGGCCTTTCTTATGGCGGCGCCAGGGGCTAGCGACTTACTTGACGGTCACCCGGGCAAACTTGCGCTTGCCGACCTGGTAGACGGCGGTGCCGGCACCGATGAGTGCCTTGCCATCCTCCAGCTTCTCGCCGTCAACCTTCACCGCGCCCTGCTTGATCATGCGCAGCGCTTCGGAGGTGGTGGCCACCAGATCGGCGTCTTTGAGCAGGTTGGCGATGGCCAGACCTTCGCCTTCCAGTGCCAGCTCGACTTCCGGCATTTCGTCCGGAATGGCGTTCTTGGAGAAGCGCTGGGTGAAGTCTTCGTGGGCCGCTTCGGCCGCCGCTTCGTCGTGATAACGGGCAATGATCTCTTTGGCCAGCCAGATCTTCACGTCGCGCGGGTTGAGGGTGCCGGCGGCGATGCCCGCCTTGAACTCTTCGATTTCAGCCAGCGGACGGAAGGAGAGCAGTTCGTAGTAGTTCCACATCAGATCGTCGGTGATGGACATGATCTTGCCGAACATCTCGCCCGGGGCGTCGTGTACGCCGATGTAGTTGGCAGCGGACTTGGACATCTTCTTGACGCCGTCCAGGCCCACCAAGAGCGGCATCATCAGCACACATTGGGTCGCCATGCCGGCATCTTTTTGCAGCTCGCGGCCCATCAGCAGGTTGAACTTCTGATCGGTACCGCCGAGCTCGACGTCCGCCTTCAGCGCGACCGAGTCATAGCCTTGCAGCAGCGGATAGAGGAATTCGTGAATGGCGATGGACTGGCCGTTGCTGTAGCGCTTCTTGAAGTCGTCGCGCTCCATCATGCGGGCCACGGTCTGCTTGGCCGCCAGCTTGATCATGCCGGTCGCGCCCAGCTCGCTCAGCCAGCTGGAGTTGTACTCGATGCGAGTCTTGGCCGGGTCGAGGATCTTGAACGCCTGCTCGGCATAGGTGAGGGCGTTGTGCTTGATGGCCTCTTCGGAGAGCGGCGGACGGGTGGCGTTCTTGCCGGAGGGGTCACCCACCATGGCGGTGAAGTCACCGATCAGCAGGATCACTTCATGGCCCAGATCCTGGAAGGTCTTCAGCTTGTTGAGGATCACGGTATGACCCAGATGAATGTCGGGAGCCGTCGGGTCCATCCCCAACTTGATGCGCAGCGGGCGCCCTTCCTTCAACTTGGCGACCAGTTCTTCTTCCACCAGAATTTCTTCCGCTCCGCGCTTGATCTCGGCTAGCGCCACCTCGAGCTGGGACATTTTTTGACTCTCCAATCACGATTCCACAGGGCCAGACATATTACTGGAATGGCGGGCCAATTGGAAAGGCGGTAAACTCCGACATTCTTCCCGGCTCAACTTCGTCTGCTTCTCATGGTCATTTGGCACGCCTTCAACTCTCTCCCCCACTGGCACCGCAAGATGGTGCTGATCCTGAGCATCATGGTGATGATGCTGGCGGCCTGGCCCAGCGAACAGGCGGTCGCCACCCGGGTCGATGACAACGGCAACGAGCTGGCCATCGAGCAGCAGGTCGACGAGGAGGCGCTGCTGGCCGAAGCCAAGCCCGTCACCCCGCCCAAACCGAGCTACATCACCAAGCTGGTGAAGGTGCGCAGCGGCGACAACATGGGGGTCATCTTCCAGCGCCTTGGCCTCAGCACCACGGATCTGCACCTCATCGATCAGCTGAACGGCACCGACACCCTGCGCCTGCTCAAGCCAGGCCAGGAGCTCACCTTCAAGCTCACCAAGGGTGGCGAGCTGCACAGCCTCTACTATCCCCACAGCCTGGAGCAGGCGCTCAAGGTGATCCGCAAGGATGAAGGGTTTGTCGCCCGGGCGGTCAAGCTCGAGCTCGACACCCGCGAACAGGTGGCCAAGGGGGAGATCCGCTCCAGCTTCTGGGGCGCCGCCGTCGACGCCGGCATGACCGAGGATCAGATCATGGACTTGGCCGCCATCTTCGGCTGGGACATCGACTTCGCCCAGGACCTGCAACCGGGGGACAGCTTCCGGGTGGTCTACGAGGAGAAATTCCAGGATGACGAGCGGGTTGCTTCCGGCGACATCCTGGCCGCCGAGTTCGTCAACCAGGGCGCCGTGTATCGCGCCGTGCTGAACGAGGATGGCAACTACTACACCCCGGATGGCAAGGCGATGCGCAAGAGCTTCCTGCGTGCGCCGGTCAACTTCAAATACATCAGCTCCAACTTCAATCCGCGCCGTCTGCACCCGGTCACCGGCAAGGTACGCCCCCACAACGGCATCGACTACGTGGCACCGGTGGGCACCCCCATCATGGCGGCCGGTGGCGGCAGCGTGGTGGCCGCCGGCTACAACCAGTTCAACGGCAACTACGTCTTCATCAAGCACGCCGGCAACTACGTGACCAAGTACCTGCACCTCTCCAAGCGCACCGTCAACAAGGGGCAGCGAGTCAAGCAGGGGCAGACCATCGGCCTGCTCGGTGGCACCGGCCGGGTCACCGGGCCACACCTGCACTATGAATTCGTGGTGGGCGGCGTGCACAAGAACCCGCGCACCCTCACCCTGCCCCAGGCGGAGTCTCTCAGCGGGCGGGCGCTGGCCAGCTTCAAGGCACAGGCCATGCCCCAGCTGGCCAAGCTGGACAGCCCCGAGCTGCAGCTGGCCCAGAACAAGCGGGCCAACGGCGGCAATTGACCTACAAGGAACAGTCATGAGCGAGCGTTATATCGGCTTGATGTCCGGTACCAGAATTCGGCATGGGATCGAGGCCGCTTCCTCTTTCACGTACTTTTTCCCGCTCTGCAAGTAAGGAAGCCCCATGACTGAACGCTATATAGGCTTGATGTCCGGTACCAGAATTCGGCATGGGATCGAGGCCGCTTCCTCTCTCACGTACTTTTTCCCGACCTGCAAGTAAGGAAGCCTGATGACTGAACGCTATATAGGCTTGATGTCCGGTACCAGA